>NZ_VOIL01000002.1 GCF_007994735.1 Nesterenkonia populi
TCCCTTGGCCTGAGCCGGAGCTGGGCCAGATGCGACCGTCTTCAGGGGCCTCGGATAGGATGAAGCGGCCCCTCTGCAGGGGGCGAGGGGAGTTAGCTCAGATGGTTAGAGCAGAGGACTCATAATCCTTGGGTCGCGGGTTCAAGTCCCGCACTCCCTACGGACGCAGAACCTTGAGAATAGAGGGAAGGAGGCCCGTTTCGGTACTTGCCGAGGCGGGTCTCTTTTTGTCTCTGGTGGCCTTTTTGGTGGCCTTTGCTTCTGCTGGTGGCCAATCCGGTGGCCACAAGACCGGGCGCGCCGGATGACGCGTTGGGCGCCTGGCGATCATCTTCGAGGGAGACCGGCCTGAGTGGTGTGATCTGGGTTAGCCGAGGTGCTCCAAACACACTCACCTGTGATCGTGCGCGTGTGCGCGGTTCCAGTGTAGCGGCGAGCCGTGCTTGTGCCCGGGTTACTCGCGCTGGGCGTGCATCGCGAAGGTGGGGCCGGTTTCGGTGTACGGGCTACCTGTCACGTCGGCGTGGAGGCCGGTGGGTGTGAAGCCTGCTGTGGTGAGTTCGGTGGTGACTTCTTCGGACGTGAGGCAGTGCATCCAGTTCCAGAACTGCCGGGTGCTCCTGTTGGTCTTGATGGTGTAGCGGTCGAGCACGAGACGCTGGTCGGGATAGGTCCAAGTCTCGTGCGTCCCCAGGTAGGGGGGCTCGGCCCAGAAGCCGTCCATGAGGTTGGTCTCGGAGATGATGGAATCGGAAAAGTTGGCGAAGCGTGCCGCGCTGGTCACATCGAACAGAATCCGTCCGCCCGGGCGTAGTGCGTCGTAGACGCGGGAGAGCAGCTGGGCGCGCTGGGCGGGGCTGAGTGCGCTGTAGTCCTCGTAGATGAGGATCGCGGCGTCATGGTCCTCACCGATGTCGCCGGTCAGATAGTCGCCTTGGCGGTAGGTGATCGGTACCGCGGCCTGTTTGGCCTGGTCACGTGCGTAGGCCAGGGCGCGGGTGGAGACGTCCACGCCGAAGACCTGTATGCCGCGGTTGGCGCAGCGCTGGGCGTAGAGGCCGGGGCCGCAGCCAAGGTCCAGCAGCCGTGCCCCTGGCTGGAGGTGCAGGACGGAGATGAGCCATTCGACGGACCGGTCGATGAACTCGTGTGGGCGGGAAGCCATCGGGTTGGCCGGGTCGAGGTGGTTGGCGAGCATCCGCGCCGAGATGTGCGGATCGTCCCAGAACTCGGGGGTGGTGAAGGCGCTGAACGGTGCAGGGCGAGTCGACGAAGTCATGGTGCTCCAGGTTGATCGTGATAGCCATCGGGGTGGCTAGGACGGGGATCGGATCAGGAGCACATGCCAACATCGTATCAACCGTCGTGCCGCGCATCGCTGATTGCCCGTGAGTGAAGAGTGGGCTTCAGGGTCCCCGGTATGGGACCGCCGCGCCGCGGGTCGCTGCCAGAGGTCTGGGCCTTGGCCACTTCGACCACATCCTCTGGCGCTGGCAGAGAAGCCGCTGAATGGCGGAACCCCAATGGCCTCAGATGACCAACTCGATTTTCTCTCGTTGCTGCAACCCCCGGGAAGTCTCCCTAGATGTACCGAAGGCGTGCGTGGGTCTGCATTAGGCTGAATCTCTAGCAGTCGCATCAAGTCTGAGGGGTGGAGCTGGGGTCGTGGCCGCACGCAAGACGAAGCAATATGTAAGCACCGCTGTGGAATCCCTAACCCTAGCCATCGAGCTGTTTAACAGACCGACGCCAGTGGGTCGCGAACACGCCACGGTGATGTTGGCTGCACACGCCTTCGAAATGCTGCTCAAGGGGGCCATCTACGAGCAGCGCCGTAGCGTGAATTTTTCGGGTAGCGATCGATCTTTCGATCTCGGTAAATGCATCACGATCGCCGAATCTTCATTAGGTATTCTCGAAGAAGGCGACCGCGTGGTGCTGATGGCCATCAGAGATCTCCGAGATGCCGCGACACATGATGTCATCAAGATGAGCGATGACGTGCTGTAGCTGCATCTTCGCTCTGCGGTCACCATTTTCAGGAAGGTGCTGCAAGAGCTGACCGGACAAGATCTCACTGACGTGATGCCAGGACGCGTGCTCCCGGTTTCTGCCAGTCCGCCTAGCGAGGTTGGCCTAGTCGTCGGCAAGGAGGTCGAACAGATCTCTGCCATGCTAAGACCAGGGAAGCGGCAGACAGCTGAGGCTCGAGCCAGGCTCATTCCACTTCTGGCACTCGACCGTGCTGCCCGGGGGGAGACCGAGCCGCCGGCTGAATCCGAGATTCAGCGGATAGTCGGAGCGGTCAAAGATCAACGGGAGTGGTCATCTGTGTTCCCCGGCGTCGTGGGGCTTCAGCTCGTCGGAGGACTGCGAAGTTCGGACCACGTCCAAGAGGTCAGCCTTCGCATAGATCCGAAACGAGGAGAGCTGGCGGTGCGGCCTGCCGACGAGGATGAAGAAGCGGTTGCTTACCGAGAGGTCGATACATTCGACAAATACTCCCTGAAGCTGACCAAGCTCGGGGGAAAGCTAGGACTCAGCCGACACCAAGGTCTGGCTGTAGTCGAAGCTCTAGGTTTGAAGGATGATCCCAAGTGCTACAGGGAGAAGCGCAGCGCGAGCGGCAGCATCCAATTCCAGGGGTTGAGCAATGCCGCCCTTGAGCGGGCGAAACGAGCTCTCCAGCAGGGTCTCGATGTAGAGGGAGCCGTGGATGATTACAACGCTCGAAGGAGGACTGGTGTGGGGACTTCACGCTAGTTGCACCCGACACGGGATCTAGAGGACTGTCCGAACATGGGAGGCGGCACCAACCGCCGCCGGGGGAGACCGCGCAAAATCTCAATCCATATCTACGGAGATCCCATGAGCGACCCGCGCGAGCTGACCATAGCAAGAGACATCACCCTCACCTTCAACAGCGGCATCAGCCTCACCGGCGATGTCGTGCTGCTGACCCGTCCTGATTCCTATGTGCCGCATCATCTGATGCTCACCACGCCTGAGGGCGACATCGAGCACCTCTCGATCACCTACGACCGCGCCAGGCTGCCGCGCTATGCGCCGCAGACCGACCTGCTGCTCAAGAACTACTCCGAGCACTCTGGCCTGCCTGCAGTGCTGGAGGCTTCAGGCATCGGCGTCATCAGTGACACTGTCCAGATACCGCCGTTCGGATCCGAGATCTGTGCCTTCCGCCCGCTGCTGGCCTCGGCTGCGGTCAACGCAGCGCTCAGCGAGCAGGCAGCAGCGTTCGACGCTGTGACGGCCGATCCCGAGTGGGGCGCGATGGTCGACACCGCACTCGATGTCCGAGACAACCTCAAGCAGCTGCTGGCGGTCACCGCTGGCATCCGCACAGCGCCACCCTCGACGGCGACCAAGCCCAGCACCATCACTGGATGAGATCGAAGCGAACACAAGGGAGCGGGAGGTCTGCAGCTGGAGTCTGAAGCAGGCCTCATAGCGTTGGATCAGCAAGTGTCCGAAGCGATGACCGGAGCCAGTGCGCAGCGGTGTCGGAAGCAGTCCTGAAACGCGCACTCTGGGCGCTGTGCTGGTCTGCAATCCTGCTGCACGAGGGGTTGAAACGACTCTGGATACCCTCTCTGAGCCTAGTTATCCACAGCTCTGAGCGCCCATCTGTGGATATCGTTGCGCAATTTTGCGACACTTCTGCGCACATCTTGATGCAATCCTGATGCATCCCTGTACCGCGCCCCCGTCTGCAGCATCTCTGATGCAATCCTGATGCAGTTCTGCGCGGATCCTGCAGCACCTCCGATGCATCTTGATGCAATCTTGATGCATCACCGGCTGTCTCATCCGTCGTGGGTAGCACCAGCTCTGCGTACCGTCACTGATACTCCTCCGCTGCGGCTGTCCCTCTGGGCGCCCGGCTCTCTGCGAACACGCAGCCAATGTCGCTTGCCGATCCCGGCTCATCGCGTCGCCGACCGGCTTGTCAGGCGCAGCTCTCGGTGGGGGAGGAGAGGCACCTGCTCAGCGGCATATCTTGGTCCGCGCTGACGCACAGACCAAGACCGCCGGAAGGCCCTCGTTGCCATGATCGCTGCCCGCTGATGCCTGATCCGCTCATCACGTTGGGCGCCTGCTCGATGCGGTTGGGCTGTCAACTCTGCTGCTGCAGTTGCTGTGTGGGACTCAGCTGGTGCTGCACATCTCTGCAGCGCTCTGCTGGCTCACCGCGTGCAATGAGCGAGGCTCCTGGCTGGAGGCTGGCCTGCTTCCTCCTTCGGGGCGAGGCCCGCTGATCGGTCAGGGAAAATCGCTGGGCCAACTGCTGCCATCTGTAGCCGTGGCCTACGATGCGGCTGAGCGCCGCTGTGCACGCAACGTGATCGACGTCAGCACCATCCACTCACGTAGGTCGGGCGGTTGGTTAGACAAACGTCACGACTTCCCCCGTGTGGCTCGCCGGGGTGTACTTGATCCCAACCTGATAGCGGCGACCCTTGTCAGTGTCGTCGGGGAACTCCACTAGTACTGTGAACATTAGAGCGTTGTTGTCAGGATCGGGCTTGCCTTCACGACTCCCGTGGACGAATCGTAGATTGAACACCAGGCCACTCTGGATTTTGGTCTCAATAGCTTGGCGGAGCCCCTCGCGGCTCAGCCCACGAAGTCCTGCACGACGAACCGAAGCCCCGTGGCCGTTGGTCTCGCTAGTCAGGTAGGTGAACCGCCCCTCGTCGAGATCCAACTTCAGCTCACTGAGTGGGCTCTGACTGCCATCGAGTGCGGTCAGCGTGAGCGCGCTGTCTTCGTGGGCCCATTCCGGTACGCCGTTGTCCATGCGGTGGTCGAGCACTACGCCGTAAATCGACTGCTCGACTCCCACGAGGCGGAAGTCGTGGTCTCCCGCGGGCAGCATGGTGTGCGGTGAGCCTTCCTCGTCGGCTGGAACGATGAGCGCGTCGTCGGCGCGGATCGCGTACTGCGGAAGCAGCATGGTCGACTTGAGTGGAGTCCACGTCGAGCAGTTGATGTACCCCAGATATGCGGCCGTTGATTCTTGCAGCGCGGCGTCCATGGTGCTGACCTGTTTACGCGACATATTCGTGAGGTAAGAGGGCGCAGTACTGTTCGGTGGACAATTGAGGAAAGTCAGTCGTGCGTATGAGGTGCTCGTCCAGTTCCTTCCACACCCAAGCGGGCGGGGCGTCGAGAAGGTCACCCTGACTAATCGCAGTCTTCTGAGGGCCGTGACGCCATAACGCTGGTAACCAGGCTTTAGACAGTTCGAACCCGTAGTGGGTACCCGTGACGGCGCTCGAGTTAAAAAGGAACGCGACCTCCGCACGTTTCGCTCGAGGAGTCAGCGCCCACCGTAAGTTTGCGTACTCCACGCCACCTCGAGCAAGTTCCCGAGTCGCCTCTTGATGCAACTCGCGAAGCAGTTCACCCACACGTGTGCTGTCCAGATCGAGTGCTGCAGTCGATGAGGACACATACACGTTGGTGTAGTTGTTGAAGGAGTGAATAGTAAACTCTGGATCTGGCGCGCCTGTAGGTGTTCCCGACTCGTTAGCCATCTTGCAACTGCCTCACTGTTCGATCCCCGCTGTCGACTCGGTAACCGGATGGCAAGACTCGCGTGTAAAGCGCCGCTGGCACGTCTACGAACGCGAAGCTCGATACGCTGCTCTTGGTGGGAACCCCCTGCTGCAACAGCGCCTGGAGTCGCATGTCGGCTCACCCGACTTCCCCGACTGTTCCGTGCCCACTGAGAACTGCTATCTCCGTGATTACGGCCTTTAATATGCCGGGCAGGTCTGTGTGATCCGCGGCAAGGACCGCGTTTCGGTAGGCGAGGAGGTTCTTTGCGTTCCGAGCCGATAGCGTAACGCCTGCTTCGGCGAGAGCTGTTTCGAAGCTTGTCCACGCGCAGAGTTCCTCTTCAATGTCGTCCTTCCATATTGTGAAGTCTCGGCAGACTACACTCTGGTCGCCAAAGGAGTATGGGACGGTTCCATGGGCGGTGGTCGATGTGGGCGGCAGGGCTGCAATCAATCTATCTGTCTCTGCTTTGTGCTTTGCGTGAGCTTGCGCTCTCGCTGAGGTGATTTGATCCTCAGTCTTGTTGTTGTACACCTTCCGGTCTGCGGTCCCGAAGTCTCCATCGGCAAGGACATATGTCGGAATGCCTAGCGATGTAAGAATTGCCCGCGTTACACGGAGCCCAGGCTTACCCTCCACGGAAAGAACAGTCACTCCGAGTCGATCCATGTCCTGTCCGAGCTTCGTCGCTACTGCTTCGAGAACGACGCGATCGGTGGGTCCTTCGACGAGTACAACTGCGTCAGCAAAAAAACCTTCAGAGAATTCCGTAGGTACGTTGGCTACGATTGCCTTCTCGACTTTGTCCTGATCGAGTCCAGACGATGATGCGACAGAAGAGACTGATGTTGTTGCTACGGACGTTTTCCCGTCCGCGTAGGTGAATCGGTGAAGCGCGCCAAACTGCTCCGGTTGAATGAAGTAAGGACTGTGGGTCGCTAAGAGAACCTGCACACCGTTCTGCGTACTGAGTTCAAGAAGGGTGCGAGCGAAGGATCGCGCGCGCACCGGGTGCTGATAGATCTCCGGTTCTTCGATAGCGACGGTGATGCTCGGCAGCCCCTTGAGCGACTCCTCCAGGCGCATCCGAGCAGCCGCGTCGTCTTCGCCCTCCTGTACCGCGTGGGTCTCCCTAGTCAGGTCCTCGTCCGGAACCATAACTTGGAACATCGACATCATGACAGCACGCTGCACTCCGTGCCCTTGACGCGACACATCGTTCGTGACCCCAGCGATTGTCACTGCGGTCGTGATCGACGCATCAACTTTGGGTACGAAGTCCGGGACAGCGGGGGTCAGCGTCACACTGGCATTCGGAATCAGTGAAGCGAGTCGGGTATTGATGCGACCAGCCTGAACACCTGTGGCCCCCTCGATGCTTTTACGAATCTCACCATTTAGTTCGGCCACAGCACTCGCATGCTTCTGTAACCATGCCGCTTGGGCGCGCGCACTTGCTGCTGTCATAAACGTACCGACTAGCTCAGTTAGGGCCGTGCCCTTTGACGCAGTACCAACCTCACCCGCGATGCTTGTGGCGGCAGGTATGAGCACGAATCGTACGCATTCTCTGAGCAGGTTCGCGCCGTTCCATCCCATCATCTGGTTGGCGTCGGCGTCGGATATCTCCACTAGTTTCGAGGCGTTGTCTGGGTTGGCCTCCCATTCATCAAGGGCGCCAAGTATTGCGTCCTTACTCGCCGCACCTTCGAAGACAGGCAACTCAGTGAACTTCTCACACAGAGTCTTATAACCCTGTCGGCGAAGTCCGATGGACTGGTCGGCTCTTACATCGGCGAACCCCGGACCTTGTCTGGAGTTACCGACCGTCTTGGTCTTGTTAGTTTCCGCGTACCAGGTGCGACGGATGACGGCTCGTTCGCCTCTCCCATACTGCTGAAGTCTTGCGCGATCCATGTCGGTGAGGTCTGTAAACGTTACAGCGACTTCAACGGTTGCCCCGGGGGCGATGACCCCGCCTTCTTCACAACCGTGGACGTCGATTTCGGTGAGGGGTGTCCCGTTGAAGAACCAGTCCAGCGCGTAGAGGACTGATGACTTACCGGCACCGTTGGCGCCGATGAACGCCCCATAGTCGTCGACTTGTAGGGTGACATCCTTCAGGCTCCGGTAGTTCCGGATAGTGACAGCTGCAATGCGCACTTATACCTACTCTCGTTCGTGATGCCGACCATCGAATGACCAACGGCTCATAGTGCGTACTTTAGAACCTCGTCTGTCCCAGACGACCGGATGGTGATAAGTGTGTCCTACTACGACGCCCTTATGGAGGCTTATTCAAGTGCGAACGAGACCAATCTGTTCACGCCTTGTATGAGCGGCCCCGACCTTAGCCCCGACATGGTGAAGCTGGCTCGCGAACGCCTAGGCGACGACGCCGACCTGAGGGTCGGAGATTTTGGAGAGCTGGGTCCCACTGTCCTACATAAAGTTCTGCGATGCTGAATGCATGAGCCGGAGAAAGCCCCATCGCAGTAAGTCGGCTCAGCGAAAAGCGACAAAAGCCAGCGACCCCGGGTATGCGATCTATCGGGAGTTGACGCGAATGATCAACCAGTCTCCGAGACCAGCTCCGCTGTGGCTCGAGAACAATGACCTCGCTGAGCGAAGTCGCGGGGCCGCACCGTCGGTTGCTTGGGGCTGGCTGCAGCGTGCACTTCGTTCTGGGGAAGCTGCTATCAAGTTGGAAAAAGCTGGGTATGCGAGTGAGGCAGCCCCACTACTCAGGTCCAGTTTGGAGCATGCGATCCGCCTCGTGTGGGCGAACTCGGTCGGCGATCGGTTTATCGAAGTTGCCATGCTTTCGAAGCAGGACACGAGTGACAAACTGATCAAAGCACAGAAGAACGGGTGGAAATTTGATCCTGACATCGTGGAGAAACTCGAGTCCTACATAAACGGAGTCTCAGACGAATCCAAGAAGCTCGGCACCTTGACGAGACTCAAGCACGCTGTTGAAGGCACGGCAGAGGATACCGGCAGTCTATATATGGCCTGGTTGGCCTACACGGCACTGAGCCACCCCACCTTTGAAACGGCGAACCCCTACATTCACATGCGTGATGATGGGCATCACATGGCCCTGCTTAGTACCGCCAAGCCCGTAGAAGAGTCCACCTGTGCAGCGTCAGGAATATTCGCTCTGATCGCTGCGGTTCATGGCTATTCACGACTGACTGACCTTGATTACTTCTTCACACCGCAGATCGAAGCCATCATGAGGCGTCATGCGAAGTATTTCGAAGGTTCCAGTACGCTTCAGGAGCAAGACTAAGTTGCCGGTCTGCGACTCCGGTGACGACTCTTCGCCTCTCGTAACTGGGTCTAGTTGCAGATAGCGGATTCCCGTCATGTTTCGACAGTGAGGCGGACGTTCACACAGCTGTCCCCGTTCGTAGAGAGCACTCGGGCGGTCAAGCCCAGATCACGGCTGGCAGCTGCTGCCATTTATGGACGCGATCGCCACTGCAGCTGATGCGTTGCTCTCCACACAGCATCATCGCCACCCTTTCCCCTGACCGTCCTTCCCCTCGACTGAACAGGAAAGAGCCCCGCCGGGCTTATCCCGACGAGGCCTTCGTACGATGAAGTAAGTCTGTGTCAGCTTCCATGCACCCCCTGGGGCACTGCCGCGTTCCGCTCAGCCTTGGTGAGCAGCTCTTCAAGCTTGGCCTTCAGCTTCGCTGTGCGGTCCTCCTCCTTGGGATCGACCTTGTAGCGCTGAGGCCGGCCCTCAGCCGTCTTCTTCACGTTGCCCTCGCCGTCGTGCCGGATCTTCGTCTCAGCCTCAATCCTGAAGAGTTCGTAGAGCTCCTCGACAAGCTGTGAGCGAGCCTCGCCGGCCGTCTTCAGGCCTTCCTTCACCCGCTTGTCGAACTCAGCCGCTTCCGCCTCAGCGGCTTCCAGCTGAGCGCGGATCTCTGCTGCGCGGGTCTTCGCTGCTGCCTTGATCTTCGTTGTTGCCATCGTGCTTCTCCTTCGTGGTGGGATTGTTCGGCCTACGGTTCTGCAGGCTCTAGTTCTTGATGTTGAGCACCGACCTCAGGACCTGACTGAGGTTCCAGGCCTCCTCTGCCGGCAGATGAACTCCGCGGTCTCCCTGCTTGTCAAAGACGAAGAGCTCCTGTTCATCGGCCTCCACAGAGACGTGCTCACCCTCGTAGGAGATCTTCGGGATGAACTCGCCGGTCCCGGTCTCCGCGCCGGTGACTGCCGTCATCAGCGCTGCTGAGAGCTCACTGGCCTCAGCCGCGTCGAGGTAGAAGCCGCGGTCGCCCCGGGGGGTCGAAGACGAAGACCTCGGAGCCGTCCGACTCCACAGCGAAGCCCTCGGCGTTGCGAACGTAGGTCGCCTCGAACTCGTGGTCGATCTGGTCGATAGTTGCTGCACTCATGATTGGTGTCCTTTCGGGACTTGTTGGGGGTACTGCTTCTTGTTGGTAGCTCACTGATGGAGCTCGGGGTCTAGTGGTGCTGCGCCCTTGCGGCTGCCAGCTGCTCATGCCGTGTCTCACGAGCATGCTTCTCGTCCTTGACATCGCAAGAGCAAAACGGCCTATCAGTGGGAAGCGTCTCGCCGAGCCTGTACACTTCGAAGCCATCGCAGGTGGCGTAGTGCTCGGCCCTAGCCGGCGCCAAGCAGCCTCCGGGAATCTCACAGGGCGTTTCGTTCATACAGCTCACGCATTCACCGGCTACGTGCGGCACCTCGTCATAGTTCACCGTCATGGCTGTCTTCTCCTCTGCAGCGCCCTTGCGCTCATTCGGTGCGTCGTTCACAATTGGGAGCGTCATTTCGATCTCCTGTCTTCAGGTTGATCTGGCACTAGGCCAGCGTCATTGGTTTGGTGTCTGAGGCCCCCGGGTTGTCCCCCTGGGGGTCTCACTATGTCTGAGGGGTTTTCGTGGCCTGCTGGGCCAGCCGAGCGTTGATCCAGTCCTGGCTGCGCAGCTCGAAGCCGGGCCCGGCCGCTGTGGTCTCGCGCAGCTTCTTGAAGCTCTTCAGATCGCTGGGCTGGATCTTCCAGTGCGACATCCGACCAGGACCGATCTTTGAGGCCTTCAGCCGGCCTGTGCGGATGAGGTCGGTGATTCGATCAGCGCTGAGCCCCAGAGCTGCTCCGACTTCGTTCGTACCGGGTGTCTGCCGCAGCTTCTTATAGGCCTCAAGGCCTTCGCGATCAATGAGCCACTGACCGTTGATCTTGCGGGCAGGCAGCGTGCCTTCGCGGGCCAGCTGAATAACTCTGAAGACCCCGAGGCCCAGATCAGCGGCGGCTTCCTCGGTTGTCGCCCTCAGCTGCAACTCCTGCTTCATCTGCTGCCGCTCCTGCTTATAGGCCTCAAGGGCTTCGGGCTCGATAAGCCACCGCTCGTCGATCTTCTTGGCAGGCAGAGAGCCTTCACGGATCGCCACGCAGACCGTAATTTCGCTGAGTCCAAGCGCAGCGGCTGCCTTGCTGACTGACACCTTCGACTCTCGCTCCTGCTTGTAGGCTCTGAGGTCGCTGCGTTCGATGATCCACCGTCCATCAACTTTGCTGGCAGGCAGTTGGCCCCTCTGGGTCAGTTGGGCAACCCTCTCCGGGCCGAGTCCCAGTTCAGCGGCTGCTTCTTTGACTGTTGGCATTTCGATGTCCTCTCCAAGATTGTTCTCATCGATTCCAGCGCGGCGCCATCGCTCTCGAATCGGTCTTCGTGTGTCTGTGGGATCAGCGAGCAGGTACCAAGCGGGACTCAAGGAATGCGTCAAGATCTTTCGGCCGAACTCGCCGGAACTCTCGCTTTCCGTCGCTGAGCGGCACGTAGGCCAGCTCACCGTTGTTCATCCGGCTGTAGACGTATGTCTTCTTCACTCCCAGGAGCTGGCAGACCTGCTCGACTGACAGCAGTGAATCGGCGATAGCCGTCTTCCCTGCTGCTGACTCAATCTGTGCCGCCATGTTCCTCTGCCTTTCCTCGGCTGTCGCTGTTCTCCGTGTTGGCCCCACTGTAGGTCGCTGTATATGACCTATCAAGCTCTCCTTAGCGTCTAGAAGTTCCCATTTCTGCTCATATATCAGCAAAAACGTGACAATCGAGCTGAAACTGTGACTTTCCTGTGAGTCGCGACCACGTATGCCCTAGATGTGTATATCCAGGTACAGTTGGCTCATAAATCAGTACAAAATGGATAGGAGAAGATGCATGGCGCAGAAGCCATCGGGCCCGCCCGGGCTGCTCAGCCGGGGGCTGACAAGTGAGATCAAGGCTGAGCTGGGCCGGCAAAGTCTGAGCCAGACGGAGCTGGGAAGAAGGATCGGAAAGTCCAAGGGGTACGTATCGCAACGGCTGCTCAACGATGCTCAGTGGTTAACGAACGACATCGAGGACGTAGCCGAGGCTCTGAACATGGACGCTTCGGAGCTGCTTGACAAGGCGCTGAGTCTGCGGAGCAGGTGGATGGAGGAGGCCCTTCCTGATCCTGACTATGCAGTACCGCCGGAGCACATCGTCAAGGTCTCAGGCTGAAAGGCCCCTATTGGGCGCAGGGCGTCCTGATGACCAAGCGACGCTCTAATCACGAAGGCACAGGCACATACAAGGTCTCAGATGGTCGATGGCGCTCTGACGTCACCATCGGGAAAGACCCTGTTACTAAGAAGCGGATACGCCGGCCCGTCTACGGACGGACATCTGCAGAGTGCGCGGCGAACCGTCGCAAACTGCTGCGCGAAGTCGAAGACAACAAGGTGGTGCTGACCAAGCCTCCGACACTTGCTGAGTGGCTCCATCACTGGCTCGAGAAGATCCAACGTCCAGGGCTCGAGTATCAGACCTGGGAGGGCTACGAGTCCTCGATCCGCAATCATATGCTGCCATCTGCCATCGCCAGCTCTCAGCTGGACAAGATCACCGCAAAGCAGATCGAAGACCTCTACGCCTCAATGCGGAAGTCAGGTCTGCGCGCCGGCACTGTGAGGCAGACGCACAGCATTCTCTCGGTAGCGTTCAAAGAGGCCTTGAAGCGCGACAAGATCGCGGTCAATCCTATGGACAAAGTCAGCAGGCCGGTTGAGTCGAAGGACGAGGTGTTCCGGCCCAAAGTGCTCACCAGCTCCGATGCCCGAAAGATCATGAAAGCTGCCGATGAGCTGCCGCTGGAGCAGGGCGTCCGCTGGATGTTCTCACTCAGCTACGGGCCTCGTCAGTCTGAGGTCCTCGGTCTGGGCTGGGACTGCGTCGACTTCGACAACGCCAAGATCGATCTGAAGCGCAAGCTCTACGCGCGGAAATTCGAGCATGGCTGCAACTCCGGTGGTCCCGTCTGCGGCAAGAAGCCGCAGTTCTGTCCTGAACGCACCGGGGGAGGGCTGTTCTTCGGAGTGCCCAAGTCAGAGAGCGGTTTCCGCTCATACCCGCTGCCCGGGGAGCTCAAGGAGAAGATGCAGGCACTGTGGGCTAAGCACATCATCCTCTGTGAGCAGGAGGGTGAGCGTCGCCAACCCTATCGCGATCCGAACGGTGTCGAGGTCGACCTGGTCTTCTGCCAACGCAACGGTCGGCCGTATCAGCCGTCGAACGATTCCAGCGCATGGAAGCGGTTCATCGAGCGCACTGGAGTCGACGCAGTGCGACTACATGATGCCCGGCATACCTCTGCCACGATGCTGCTCGAGCTCGGCGTCCAGCCGCGTGTAGTCATGGAGATCATGGGCTGGTCCAACATGGCGATGCTAAACCGCTATCAGCATGCGCTCGACGACGTGAAGAAGGACACCGCCGACAAGCTCTCCGCCGCACTGTGGGGATGAAAGGGCGCACTGAGCTGGTGGCCATTTTGGTGGCCATTTGTGTGGACGACAACGGACTACCGCGGACGACGACGATATGCAAAATATAGAAAAACCCCAGGTCAGCGACGTACACGCATTACAGCGAACTAAGGCGTAAGCCGCATCGCACAACTCATAATCCTTGGGTCGCGGGTTCAAGTCCCGCACTCCCTACGAGGCTGAATGGCTGTGCTGGCAGGGGTGCAGCTGTTCGACCGCAATTCGGCTTGAGCCG